>NZ_JARLJK010000065.1:0-38628 GCF_031291215.1 Silvimonas sp. | reverse complement strand
GAGTTACGACGAAGCCCGAGCGGATGTGTTCGATTACATCCGGTTTTACAACCATCATCGCCGCCATTCGACGCTGGGGTATCTGACCCCGGCGGAATTCGAGCTGCGTAATTCAGCACTCAGTGCTTAACCCGGTGTCCGTTGAGGCCGGGCCAGACCACTATATACACGTTCTGTTTTATTGTTTGGGCCGGGCGCTCATCGTCATCACCGACATACGCTGCTTTGCACGCTTCGTAATACTGCGGCGCGAGGGCGGCTTTCGCGAGTCCCGGCGTGCTCCGGCCAAAACGCCCAGCTTGGCCGGGCCTTAGCGCGGTGCCTCACAACCCCGCTTAAAAACGGCTTCATCAAGCATTGAGCCCTTGCCCCTGGTCACGGCAGAGGCGATGTACAGGTGATGCCATGGCCCTATGATTACCTCCGTGTCGCGCCGCACCGTATACGGCTTCATCTTGTCCAAATGAATCGTGATGGTCTGCACGCGGTACGGGCCTTCTACCTTGACGGTCGTCTTGTTGCCGCTCACCGTTAGGGTCGCGTTGCCCGATCGGCACACGCGCGGATGGTCATAGTTCCCATAATCGGTCGTTCCTGCGTGCGCAGCGATTGAGAACAGCGCTACAACTGCGAATCCGGCATTCATGCTGGTCATTCCTTGTTGCTTGCGCCGTCATGTTTGTGATTGAAATTACGAAGCGTCATGCGGCAGTAAGCACGCATAGCCAGCACTCGTTTGAGCGCACTGGCCATACGCCGAACAGGCGAGTGTCCCGGGCGATTTACAATTTAAATCAACGCTATGTCGATCAATGGGTCGGGGCATCAAACCAAAGCTTCCACTCTGGAACCGCCGATGCGAACGTGCCGCGATGATCGGTTGAACCGGTGGATATGGCCGTCACCATGGAATTCCCGTTCTTCATCGCATAAGTCATTGCAAGACGGGCATTGTCCGTAGTTACCGCCTCGTCCTCTTCACCGTAGTAATTGCGCACCGGAGAGCGGAACAGCCATTTATAGGCTTCGGTTTTACTTAGCAATTGTCCGAAAGCGGACTCATGGAAGGCCACCAGGCCGAACATCCCGGGGCGGAGCAGCGTGTGCAGGTCGGTAGGAATCGCGCCCTGGAACGGCTTGCGGTCATAGGCCGCCTTGGACATTTCATAGTACTTGTCGACAATTACGGAGTGCGCCAAACCCGGCGAAGCGTAATAGTTCTCGAAGGAAAAGGCGGTAAGGATGAAGATACTGTTAAGCCAGACCGCAGCATTGGGTCGCGGATAGTAGAGCGCACCGCTTACGAGTGCATACAAATCCAGCGGAGCGCTAGCGGTTGCAGTTGCATCCACCTTTACCCCGGCAACCTCGAGCTTTTGCAGGAAAGACATCGTTACGAAGCCGCCTTGTGACCAGCCTGCAAGAAACAGTTTGTTGGTCGAGATTTGCGTCTGCTTCAGCACTTCTCGGCTTGCCATGAGCATGTCATAGGTGGCCTGCTGATGGCTGGCCTTTACCATGTATCCCTCCGGCTCTGTGGAGGTGCCAAGCCCAAAATAATCTGCGCCGATCAAGACATAACCCTGGCCTGCAAACTGCGCAATCATCAGCTGCGTTTCAGGGGAGTTATCGGGAAAGGACGGCACCTGAGTACGCTCGTACACCGTGCCATGCTGGTAGGAAACCATCGGAAAACTTGTGCTTTGCGTTTCGGGAATCACAAGCAGACCCGAGGCGGTGGTGGGCTTGTTTCCCATATTGGGAATCGCTGAAGGGTAGGTGATCCGGTAAAGATTCACCGCATTGCGGGCGGGCGTGTATGCCGTATGGACACCGAAATCCGTCCGCGTCTGGACCTGCAGGATATTGTTCAACTTCGCAACATCCCAACGTTCCAGAAATTCGACTTTTGTTTGTGCAGGCGCAGCAGGTACGGAATGCGCCTGAATGGGTACACCCTTCACCCCGGCGCACGCTGCCAGCGTGAGAGAACAGATACAGACGAGCAGCCAGGTAACAAGACTTGGCAAGCGTGCGGGTCGAGACATAACGAATAACTTCCTTGTTGACCATAAGCAACCCGCCCCGGCGATTCGACGCAGGGGAGGGTTATTGCATTTCGGCGATGACAGCCCAAGCCGGCTCGCGCCAGCGCGGCCCGCAGATGGGGTGCGAATTTCGCGGGTTCGTAACGGGTTTTCTTCCAGAATCGCTGCAGCCTGGAGAAGAGTTGAACAAGCGCTGGCTTGAAACCGTAAAGGCAACGCCGCTTCAGTCAAGCCGATTGCGATTGACGAAGTCCCGTTAGACCGTACTTGGCGAGCTTAGGCGATATCCCTGAAGCGAACCTGAGCAAGTCTGAGCAAAGCAGGGAAATGGATGACCCTTCGCAAGCAGGCGTTAGAAATCAGGCAATGAAATGCCTTGATCACCACCTGCTTCAGGACTGGATTGATCCCTGGTTTGCCTGGAATTTTGGGCGCTATAGATAGGAGAATGGCCGCTTCTGGCCACAATCAGCACATTCGGCAATGTCTTGCTGACCGCCCACTTTGGCCGAGGTGTGCGCGTAGTTGGTTCGACAGATTTCAGATGCGAGCGGTTCTCGCAATGGGGACGTCGAACTCAGGTGAACAGCAATGGCTGATGGCAAAACTGTAGTTGCTTGGGCTATGGGTGGCGAACAAGCTTACGTATTTGGCAACAGTGCCGGGGCCAATATTGCTCTGAAAATAACCCAGGACCACCCGCAACTGGTGCGTGCGCTGGTGGATCACTATAGCCAATGCTCTTAACTGGACGTGAGCAGACCACTTCGCGGGTTTGCAGCCGTACGTTCAAGCATCCACCGTAAAAGAAAAGAGGAACCAGATATCTGGTTCCTCTTTTTGTTTAGTGCGGATGATTGGTGTTATCGCGGGAAGACCCAGTGACGTGGCAATTGACCCTCGTTACCGCCGCGGTTAGCAGAGGTCTGCAGACTATGCCATTTGATCACGGTGTCGGCACCCAGCCTGTATTGCTGTTCCAGCTGGCGAATACCTTGGTGCGCGTATTGATACCACTGAGGTCCAGCGTATTGCTGGCATCCGTGGTGTCACGGCCAACCATGCTCAGTGCATTACCTGCGCTATCCATACTTCCGCTCTCACGCCAGCCACTGGCAGAGGTCGCTGTGGTCGGGTTCGGTAATGGGTTGGCAGGCGAGGTGCCAGGACTAGACCAACCCACTGTGGCAATGTGTGTACCCATCTTGGTGTTGATGTAGCCAATATTGTCGCAATAGTAGTTGGCGTTAACCAGGCTGCCGGTGGTGAATTGCGTGGTGCAATAGCCATTGGCGACAGTCAAGCCGGCGGAGCGACCAAGGTAAGTGCTGCCAGCTGGTACACCCGAGTCAGCCGTCAACGTACTGTTGAGCACCACAAAGCCCGGATAACCGTAAGTGGCGCGCGACTGGAAGATATACCCGCCCGAAGCCGGGGTGACCGGATCGGCCACCGTGTGTAGTTCGCTATTCTCGAACATTGCGGCAAACGGTGTGCCCCAGATGAAGTCCACATCACCGGCGATGTAGGTCTGGTAATACCAGACCCAGCCCTTGGTCTGAATCGTATCCTGTGCGCTCAAGAAGTTCATGTAGCTGGCAACCATGCGGCTGCCGGCCAAGGTCGAACTGTTGTAGTAGATCGTTTCAGCCTGATTGTTGTAATTCGACAATTTGACGTGAGAGTTCTGCAGTGTGAAATTGGTCAGCTTGAGCAAGTCGGCTCCTTCCACCAGAAACACCGGGCGTCCACCACCCAAGGCACGCCGGGTGCCGGTGCCTTCTGTGGTCAGCGTGGTTTGAGCCGCCGTCTTGCTTCCGCCGGAACCGGGGTTATAAGACTCAGAGTTATCCTGGTAAACGACCACGCCAGCACGGCTGGCGCCCTGGATGGTGAGATTGTTCACGTTACGCAAGAACAGCTGTTCGTTATAGCTGCCATTTTTGATGGTGATGGTCTTGGTATCGGCAGCATTGGTGCAAGTGGTGCAACCATTGATCATCATCCAGTCCAGCGCACCTTGTACCGTGCGGAAATCCCCGCTGCCATTGGTATCGACCACAACCGATGTAGTTGAAGCTGGCGCGTTCTTGGTATGAAAGGCCCATGCTGTCGAGCCGGTGATGCCTTTAAAGCTGGAGCCATTATAGGTGCCAGACAACACTCCGTTATCGACCGTGACGTAGTAGCTGGTGTTGTAGCTCAATACGCCATCATGCAAACGAATGGTTGCCGTATTGCCCGAGACGGTGATCGGCGTGTAATACACATAGCGCCATTGCGTGAGCGTGCCTGCGTTGTTACCCAGCTTGTCGATTTCGGTATTGGTGGCGGGCATATACGTCTGCGTTTCAGCACCCGCGGTTACCGGCCCACCGCTGATATCGATCGTGTCGACCAGCGTGCCATCTGATTTGTAAACCTTGATAAAGCCAGTGGTACCCACTGCCGGTGCAGTATCGAAGGTGATCTGCAAGCGCGAATCAGCAAAAGCCGCAGCCGCCCCGTTCAGCGGCATCAACGCGCTGGCGGACACTGGCGTAGGGGTTGGTGTGGGAGTCGGAGTGGGGGCTGCAGTTGGCGTTGGGGTTGGTGTGGCAGTCGGTGTTGGCGTAGGTGTAGCCGTGACGTTGGTTGCTTTGGGCGACGCGGCGGAATCAGGCGCCCCCGTTGAGCTGGCATCCGAGCCATCGCCACATGCAGTCAGACCAAGCGCTATCAATGCTGCAATCACGGTGGTGTGTATGGGCTTCATGGATTTATTCATCTATCTTCTCCCTCATTGTTTGAATGGCAAACGGCATAGCAAAGGACATTCCGTCAGACAGCTCGCTGTCGCTGAATGGGTTTATCGCCGATGGTGGGTGTCATTTTTGGCAATGACTTGTTTTACCTTTCGCGCGCATTTATCTGATATATCAGATAAATCGACGAGCTATCCTAGGAGAAACAACAAGGGGAGGCCATGCGTTTAGTTACCTGGCATGACAAAAGTCAACGGGGATGTGTACTTTGATGCGGAGCGACTACATTTTTGCAGCAATGCGCGCAAACGAGATGGCATGTACTACTGTGCTTTTAGCGAAAAAACATCTTGTGATGAATGGCCCAAGCTCTGGCATAGATGTGAAGCGCAGACACAA
Organism: Silvimonas sp.; assembly: GCF_031291215.1. Classification (NCBI taxonomy): domain Bacteria; kingdom Pseudomonadati; phylum Pseudomonadota; class Betaproteobacteria; order Neisseriales; family Chitinibacteraceae; genus Silvimonas; species Silvimonas sp. The sequence goes on along the minus strand of NZ_JARLJK010000065.1, from coordinate 33,437 downwards.
AAACACCGAATTCATTTCATTCGGGCATTTCTGGCAGAGAGCAGACATAACCTGATTTACGCTGCAAAGATCACTTTCGCCGAGATGTACGCGTAGTCGGTTCGGCTGGTTGAATCCACAGATGCGAGCAATCATCCCGGTGGACAGGTCGAGCTCATCCGATTCTTTTATTGAAAAATCGAGCCGATTTATTCTTGTGCATAGTTCTTGATTCGGTGGGCGTTATTGTCCGAATACAACGCGCAATAGTAGCCGCTGATTTTTTCCAGGAGGCGCTTCACGATGACCATTATCATTACTGCCTTTGAACGGTCCCCCGATGGGGGCAAAGGGCTGGCGCGTGAGACGCGCGTTCGCTGGGCGCTGGAAGAAGTGGATCAGCCCTACCAGGTTCGACTTGTTTCCTTCCGTGCCCTGAAGGAACCCGCACATCTGGCGCGCAATCCTTTCGGCCAGATTCCAACGTATGAAGAAGGCGATCTTGTCTTGTTCGAGACGGGGGCGATCGTTTTCCATATTGCCGAGCGGCATGCGGGCCTGCTGCCGAACGATGCCAATGCGCGGGCTCGCGCCATTACGTGGCTGTTTGCGGCGCTCAACACGGTGGAACCGGTGATCCTCGAACTCGCAACTGCCCGGCTACATGAGCGCGACAAACCGTGGAGCGAGCAGCGCCTGCCTTTGGTCGAGGAGCGTGTGCGGGGCCGATTGGGCCAACTTTCCGCTCGTCTGGGCGGCGCCGACTGGCTCGACGATGCGTTCAGCGCGGGCGACCTGCTGATGGTGTCCGTACTGCTCAGGCTGAGACCATCGGGTCTCTTGGATGAATTTCCGAACCTGGCCAGTTATGTCGCTCGCGGCGAAGCGCGGGCTGCCTACAAACGGGCTTTCGCCGCGCAATTGGCGATCAATACCGGTACCTCGCCGACGGGTTGAATTGCGCATAGGTGGGAATTCTGGCGCCAGCTCCGACGCCAGGCGAGGAGCGTGTTTGCCAGACTTGGGGTAAGCGGATGCTGTGAGTAATCCAGAATAACGGTCCGACCTAGGGTTACCTTTAAGGATCATCGATCCACCGCTTTTTCCATGGTTGGTGACGGCCTCACGCCAGCGATATCGCCTCAAATATCAATATTTCCAATAATTATATTAAATGTAAAATTATTGATAGTTTGGTCTATGTGGTTTTCCCCATAATTCCCCTGTCATCTGCGCTGGGCCTGGTCGTCGCATAAGCCGGTCGACGCCTGAGCGCGATGCTCTCTGCATGCCCTCTTGGCTATTGGGGCAAGCGCAAGCATCACCTCGCACGATCCCTATCCGCTGTTTTTTGATTTGCGATAGTGGCGTGATTTCAATTTCTATCTGCCAGGGGAATTACCGCATGAGCCACATTACTATTCATCCAGTTGCCGGCCGGATCGGTGCAGAACTGCGTGGGGTGCAGTTGTCTGGCGATTTGGCGCCAGAAGCGGTTGAAGCGATCAAAGCGGCGCTGCGCACTCACAAAGTGGTGTTTCTGCGCGAGCAATTGCTCGATGACGCCGCCCAGCAGGCCTTTGCCAAATTATTGGGCGAGCCGGTTGCCCACCCGACAGTACCTACAGTTGAGGGCACCGATTACGTGCTGGAGCTGGATTCGGCTCACGGTGCGCGCGCTAATAGTTGGCATACCGATGTGACCTTCGTCGAGGCCTATCCCAAGGCATCCATTTTGCGTGCGGTGAAGGTGCCAGAGGCGGGTGGGGATACCGTTTGGGCCAATACGCACACTGCTTATACTGATTTGCCGTCCGAATTGCGGGATCTCGCTGATCGCCTGCGCGCCATTCATAGCAACGAGTATGACTACGCGGCCTATGGCCGAGGCAAGGATGTCAGCCCAGAAATCCTGGCGCGCTACAAGAATGTGTTTACCTCTACCGTCTATGAAACTGAGCACCCAGTCGTACACGTTCACCCCGAAACAGGCGAACGCCATTTGCTGCTGGGGCATTTCGTCCAGCGCTTCAAGGATTTGAGTACCACCGATTTCAATCATTTGTTCCCGCTGCTGCAAAGCTATGTCACCCGGCTGGAAAACACCGTGCGCTGGCATTGGCAAACCGGTGATGTGGCCATTTGGGATAACCGCGCCACGCAGCATTATGCGATCAATGATTATGGAGATGCGCACCGCATAGTGCGACGCGTAACGGTTGCGGGTACTGCGCCAGTTTCGCTGGATGGCCGGGCGAGCCAGACCTTGAACAAAGCCGTCAAAAACCCTGTTCCAGCCCTTGAACCGGTGAAAGAAAAGGTCGCCGCGTAAATTAGCACGGTGGTGCGTGGGACGACGTGAAATCTGGCCATGATGGCTGGGCTTTACGTCGTTCTGCGCGCATTTGTTCTGCGATGCGGGAGTTGATCCGGCCAGTGATCGGGTACGCCGCAGACTTTGTGATGCCCTTGAAATGAAAAACCGCCCATGCTCGGGACGGTTTTTTTATGGGGCAAGGGTGATTGGCTGCGAGCGCCAAACCTACACAGCGCTCATCTTTTGCAACTTGTCCACGTCGAGCACCGTAAAGCGGCTGTACTGCACATCGACAATGCCTTGCTGCACCAGCCAGCGCAGTTCTTTGTTCACGCTCTGTCGTGACGTCATCAGCAACGCCGCCAGATCTTCTTGCGATAGTTTGATCACCAATTCAATACCGCGGTTGGTCTGCTGGCCGTGCCGTTGTGCCAGCAGCAACAACTGGCTCGCCAGCCGGGCGCGAAAACCGGACAACGCGGTTTTGGACATCAACGCATGCAAGTTGCGCGAGCGCTGGCAAACCAGTTCCAGCACACCTCTGAGCAAACCAGGCTCATTATCAAATTGCTCAAACAAGGCTTTACCGGGGATATGAAACAACGTGGCCGCGCCATGTACGCGCTGGTCATGCATGGAGCCTTTGCGATCAATGACCGGGATGAAATTGATGACTTCATTCGGCCATGTGTAGCCCGCAACCGCACGTAATCCCGCGGCGTTGGTGGTGCTCATTTCGATGGAACCCGAAAGAATGATTTGAATCTCGTCGCAGGGCTGGTTTTGGGCAAACAACAACTCGCCATGCTGCCAACTGCGCAGCACGCCGGCATCGCATAGTGCATCGATGGCGTCCGCTGGCCATGCCCGCAGGCAAGGATTGCGGGTAAATGCATCGTGAATAGCCGCGCGTATGCCCTTGTCCAGATGTCGACCTTCCTTTCTGAAGTGACGAGAGACGTCTGAAAAAACAAATGCCGCTTCTGGGCTTCCTTGGCTTGCTGTTTTGTGCCGTGCTTGCATGCTGTTTGCCATCACAAATTGCACTTTGGTTATATTGTATTTGTTTTATATATCCTTAATTTTGTTGGTCCAGGAAAGACTTGTTGCTTCTGTGCTTAGCGCTGGCAGGTTGGCCGCGACCGAGCCAATGGCAATCGGCACCCAATTGCGGTCCGGTTGGCGAGCAAAAGCGGGGGTATATCGGGGCAGTCAGTGTTGTTTCCAATCCGGAAAATTACTCAATCCGGTAACGCTTGAAAGCGGGCATTACGGGCTTATCTCGATTCATAGCGGGGGCTCACGGTGAGACCCGCACCCGATATTGCTTGCACTTTGAGGATATGAAACATGCGTACTGTTGACTTTGCTCCTATCTACCGCTCGGCCATTGGCTTTGACCGCATTGCCCAATTGTTTGATGAAGCGCTGCGCGCCGAGAACACCCCAAGCTACCCGCCCTATAACATTGAGTTGGTCGCCGAAGACCAATACCGCATCACCATGGCCGTCGCCGGTTTTAGCCGCGCCGAACTCGATATCGAACAACTGCGTGACACGCTGAAGATTAGCGGCAAGAAACAACGTGGCGAAAGTCGCCCCACCTATCTGCATAACGGCATTGCCGCTCGCGATTTCGAGCACAGCTTCCGCTTGGCCGATCACGTGCGCATTGAAGGCGCGACGCTGGAAAACGGCTTGCTGAATATTGAATTGCGGCGCGAAGTGCCAGAAGCATTCAAGCCGCGCAAAATCGCCATCAACGGCGATAACGTCGAATATCTGGAAAGCCGCGCCGCCGCGTAATCCAGTCAGTTGATCTGTAGACAAAGCCGGGCCATGTGCCCGGCTTTTTGTCGTCTGCCGCTATCAATCGTTAGTGAACTGTCACGTTGTAATAGCTCTGGCGGCGACCGATTTAGCGATACCGAAACCAGGCGTGATCGCGCTATTTGCGCTGACCTGTGCGGATTTTCATCTAAGGTAAAAACAGCGTGCGCCAGGATAGCCAACAGCAGGGCACGCAATGGGGGGAGCGGTTATGTCGGGCAGTCGCTTGCAGGTGCCTGAAGCCAGCGGTGCGCGTAACAAGGAAGAAGTCATTCTGCTCATGCTGTGTGCATTGAGCATTCCCAGCATTTTGCCCTTTGGAATCTTCAGGCTGTACCAGCACAACTGGCTGCTTGGCGCCATTGATCTGACTCTTGTGCTGGGCATGAGCTGTGTCATGGCGTTTGTCTGGCATAGCCGCCGGGTACGTTTTGCCAGCGTTGTGGTATCGCTGTTTTATTCCACCGGAATGCTTTTGATGATTCACCTCAAGGGCATTTCGATGACGTATTGGGCATATCCGACCATGATTGCCACGTTTTTCTTGCTGCGCCCGCTCATTGCGTTGGCAATCAATACAGTGTCTCTGTTTGGGCTGATGGCCTTGTTGTACGGGCAAGTGTCCACACTGGATCAGTTCACGATTACAGTCAGCATTGTGCTGATCAATTTGTTCTCTTATATTTTTTCCAAGCGTACGGCGATTCAGCACGGCGAGTTGAACCGGCTGGCCGAACAGGACTTTCTCACCGGCGCCGGCAACCGGCGTGCGCTGGAACGTAGCCTGGCTAGTTGTGCCGAAACGCAGCAATCGCACGGCGATACCAGTTTGTTATTGCTGGATCTGGACCATTTCAAACAAGTGAATGACCACTTCGGCCACGCTGCTGGCGACCTGGTATTGGTGCGGTTGTGTGAGTTGATTCGCGAACGCGTCCGTAATTCGGACCAGTTGTTCCGATACGGCGGCGAAGAGTTCGTCGTTATTGCCTGGGGGGCCAGTTTGCAAGCCGCCGGTGAACTGGCCGAAGATTTACGCAAACTGGTGGCTGCAACCGTCATGCTGGAAGACTGCCCGCTGACGATTTCCATTGGCGTGGCAACCCTGCGCGAACAAGAATCCCCGGCGTCCTGGCTCAAGCGGGCCGACCGGATGCTTTATCTGGCCAAGCAGTCGGGGCGCAACGCCGTACGTATCGCCGAATAAACGTTTCAAGTCAGCGTTCAGCTCCCAAACCGTCGCCCTGGTCGGTCTGGCGCCATAACTTTCAGACCCGGCAGCCATTTCGGGCTATGCTGGGCGCTTTCCTGCTCAAGGTGAACCATGGAACTGGTCTTCGAGGGTTTTTTAATCCATGCCTACGGCGTGCCATTGCCAGACGGCAAGTGGATCGCCGCGACCAGCCTTGACCGCCTGCCGACATCCAGTGAAGACGTGCTGGAAAGCGCCTTTGGCACTCAGCGCATCAATCGCAGCAAAGTCTATGACACTGAAGAAGAAGCCGCGCTGGTGGCGCTGGAAGCTGGCATTGAAATCGCCGGCAACGGGCGCGACGATTTGCTGGATTAGCTTTTAACGACACCTCACCCCGTTGCCGGGCGATAGGCAACCACCGGGTTAACTCCCGTTCTCCATACAGCGTCGATCACCATTTTTTTGTTTGTTTTGCTAGCAGTTGCTTGCCGCATTGGTCTGGATTGATATCTAACCTTTCCCGTAAACCGGATTCGCTCTTATTCCCGCTTTGCACGTAATCAGTTGCACAACCGATACAGTCACACGATCCCGCATAAAAGACGCTATCTCTTGCTTGTGGCATCAGTAAGAATGGCGGCGTTCAAAAATAAATAAATCGGGATAAGCGTGAAAGCATTGAATTGGGGAGGCAATACCTGTAAACGCAGCGCCGGGATAGGGCGTATTCATTGCAGAATGATTAAGCAATGGCATTTGGTCAGAACAGTGCTGACTTTGTCTGGCGTATTGGCGTTTCTGGCATTAAGTGGCTGTGCCTCCGTGACAACAGGATTGCATCAGACCATTGCAATTGACGCCCAGCAAGGCCAAACCCAGGTAGCCAATGCGCATTGCCTGTTATCCAATAATAAAGGGGAGTGGTGGGTGTATACACCTGCTACCGTGGCGGTGCATCGCTCTTTTGGCAATCTGAAAGTCAAATGCGAGAAGGAAGGCGTTGAACCTGGCCAGCTGGAAGTCGAGTCATCTACCAAAGCCATGGTGTTTGGCAATGTCTTGATCGGCGGGATTATCGGCGCCGCAATTGATACTGCCGACGGTTCTGCTTACGACTACCCAGACCGCATTGTGGTGAATATGGGTAACGCCAACCCCGCTATCCATGTAGACACAAGCAACACCCAGAGTTCGCCCAGCGCCACCACCACGGCGAGCGCGGTGCCTGCACGACCGGCCGCCCCGATAGAAGTCGCGCTGGTCCGCCACGGGCATGCTGGGCAATGGCTGTTGTTATCTACACACGCGCAATGGGATAAAGAATGCCATTCCCGTCCGCCACCCGAAGTGGTGATGATGGGCGTGCCAGAGCATGGGCAAGTGGAAATACGTAAAGCGACTTTCCCGATCCGCAATAATTCGAGCGGCTCTACCGAATGCTTCGGCCTGATGGTTGATGGGGTCGGCGTTTATTATCAGCCGAATTCCGATTTTCATGGCAATGAAACCGTGCGCTACAACGTGAATAGCCGGAAATGTCCTAAAGTTATGGCGGCTGCGGTGACGGTGGAATAAACCACTTTCCATCTAATCAGACGCCACGCCATTGCCGTTCCGGTATTTAGAAAGGGTCTACGGCTGTGATTCGATCCTCGCAGGCGTAGAACCTTTTTGCTTTGGTGCCTTGCTATCGATATGCGTGTTTCAGTCCGCTAAGCAGATTGTCGGCTTTGCCGGCCTGGTATTGTGTGTTGTTTACAATTAAAGTTGATTTTCAGTAAACGAAAACTGTGGATTGAAATTGCGGAATTGAAGTTATTGCGTAATAAAGAAGCGCAAAGATCAACGCCAGAACTCAAGTCAGGTTTGGCCATTTTCACGCCGTTCAATCGTCGTGTTTTTTGTCCGCTTTTTCATTCAATAAACAGTAACGGAACGACGTTTCCCGCCGCTTGGACACGGCCCAACCAGGCAAGACCAGCCGCGTCCGCTATGGTGATGTTTTAAGTCCTCACATGCAGCTGCCATGCACTCAATTTTTCCCTCTCTCAGTTTGATTTTGCTGGCCGTTGCGCTTGCCGGTTGCAGTGCCAGTCAACCCGACGCCATGACTATGGCGTCACCGGGCGCATGTAATGCTGAGCCGGTACAGGCGCTTGTCGGCAAGACCAGCACGCCCGAACTGGTCGAAATGGCGCGTCAGCAATCCGCCTCAAAACTGGTGCGCGTCATCAAACCTGGTGATGCGGTCACGATGGATTTCAACACCCAGCGTTTGAATCTGGATGTTGACGAAGCCGGTGTAATCAAAAAGGCCGCGTGTGGTTAGACCGCTTGCGGCCTGGCGTGCGCTAGCCCGCTATCTCCGACCAGAAGCGATCCAGCCAGTTTTTCTTTTGCCACTTGGGTTGGGCGCCGCGCTGCAAAAAGAAGCTGGAATATCGCTGATCGCCTTCCTGAATGTGGTGGGTAAGCCAGTTGCGCAGAAAATGCAGCAGTTCAAAGGTAATGGCGTCGCCTGCAGCTACCCGTTGCTGAAAGGACTCCAGATCGGAAATCAAGACTTCGTGGTGCTGTTTGTGGTTCTCGTAATCCGGGTAGCCCAGGATACGCATCAGGCTTTCTTCTACGGTGAAGTGGGTCTTGGTGTAGTCGGCCAGCCTTTCCAGCGTGGCAATAGAAGCAGCGCGCCCGTGATGTTGATGGATGGCGACATGTAGTTCGTTAAGCAGGTTCACCAGCACTTTATGTTGTTCATCGATTTCCTGAATCCCTACCGACAAGCCTTCATGCCATTGCACCAGTGGTTCCATGTGACTTTTACTCTCATTTGTCATGACTGCTCATGCTGAGGAGGTGAGGCTAAAAGGACTTTGATCTTGGTCAAAGTGTGGCGGAGACATTGCGGAAACTACCAAGCGTCCAGTCATCATTACGAGAAATCAGCTGCGATGGCGCGCGGGATGCGAGTCAGCCAGGACAGGCTCTGCTGCAAAAAGAGGAAGTGGTGAGGGTAAGGTGTAGGAAATAATCCTTTCTATTTGTGAAAGTAATTTCAGCGGAAAAGGCCATAAAAGCGACAAGCAAGATTGTTTTAGTAAGTTTGTTGCCTCTGTATCGAAAATCAGATGGCATTTTGAAACAGTTCCATATATGGTTTCAGCAATAAAAAGAGCTGTATATAAGTTGTTCTCAGTGTGGAATCAAAATCAACCGGTGCCCGTCATGTCTATCCAGAATCGCCTCCTGCTGTACGTTGGGGTGCTTAACCTCGTCGGCTTTTTCATCGCCTGGACCCTCATTGCCAGCCTGGGCTTGACCGGTGCTGGCGCCATTGTGCTGATCGCCCTGATCACGCTGGCCGCAGTACTGGCCGGGATGTACGCAGCAACAGCCTGGACCTTGCGTCCGCTCAACCAGATGCGCACCGCGCTAACCCAACTGGTGGAAAAGGGCGGCGACCTGAACATGCGCCTGCCTGCCAAAGGCGCGCCAGAACTAGCCGATATCGCCAATGCGTTCAACCATTTTGTGGCTGATCTGCAAGTCACCTTCCGCGAAGTCCAGCGTGATATGGAAAGCCTCTCGCTGGGGCTGAAAGAGCTGACTGGCGTGACCGCGCAACTGGTGAAAGATGCTCACGTGCAGAGTGACTTTGCCTCGGCCTCGGCGGCTGCGGTGGAAGAAATCACTGTCAGCATCAACCAGATTGCCGATAACGCTATCGACGTCGATCACGTGGTGAAAGAAACCACTGACCTCTCAAACCACAGTGCCGAAGCGGTGCTGAGGGTGTCGGATGAAGTCTCGACCATGGCGAAATCCATGGAGCAACTGGGCGTCACCATGGGTGACCTCGGCAAGAATTCGCAAAAGATCGGCACCATCGTGGTGGTGATCAAAGACATCGCCGAACAAACCAATTTGCTGGCACTGAACGCGGCTATTGAAGCTGCCCGTGCCGGTGAACAAGGCCGTGGTTTTGCCGTGGTGGCCGATGAAGTGCGCAAGCTGGCCGAGCGCACGGCCAACGCCACGCTGGAAATCGCCAAGCTGATCGATTCGGTGAACAAAGACACGCGCAATGCCGTGGACAGCATGTCTACCGCCAGCGGCCAGGTGACTGGCAGTGTCGAGAAAGCCGATGTCGCGCGCGAACACATGCTGGAAATCGGCACGCGCATGCAGCACATGGCCGAAGTGGTGCGCGGCATTGCCGACGCCACGCAAGAACAAACTTCCGCCACGACCACCATGGCGCGCTCGTCCGAGCAAATCAACGTGATGAGTCAGGCGTCGGATTCCGCCCTGCAGCAAGCGCGTCGCGCGCTGGAAGGTCTGGATAAACGCGCGCGCGATCTGATGTCGGTGGTGGGCCGTTTCCGCCTTGAAGACATTGAAGTGCTGCACGGCTGGTTTGCGTCCAGCGGTGCGCGCGCGGTGGCTGAAATCAAGATGCGCCTGAACCAGATGGGCCACCACTGGGCCGATATGCACAGCGGTAAAGATGTGCCGGGCATGCTCAAAACTGCCGTTGAAAAAGGCAAGTTGCCGACCGCCGCTGCGTTTGGCGGGGTGAAGATCCAGAACTGGGCAGGCAAAGGTGTGCTGGCTGATCTGGATGAAGTGGCCAGCGAACAAGGCTGGAACCGCATTCTGCCGAGCGTGCTGGATCGCATGATGCAGGCCGAAGGCAAATATGTGGCCGTGCCGCTGGGCGTGGCCCGCGTGAACGTGCTGTGGGTGAACTCCAGCCTGGTCAAGCGCGTGGGTGTGACCCAAGCGCCGACCAGTTGGGATGATTTCTTCGTGCTGTGTGACAAGCTGATGGCCGCCGGGATCACCCCGCTGGCGCACAGCGAAGTGAAGTGGCAAGTAGCCACGCTGTTTGAATCCGTCGTGCTGGGTTTGTGCGGCGCGCAGTTTTATCTGCAGGCATTCAGCAAGCTCGATGCCAGCGCTTTGTCTGGCCCGCAAATGGCGCGCGCGCTGGAAACTTTCCGCCGTCTCAAGCGCTATTGCACACCGGATTCGGTGGGCCGTGAGTGGAATCTGGCGACCATGGACGTGATCAACGGTCGTGCCGCCATGCAGTTGATGGGCGACTGGGTGAAGGGTGAACTGGATGAAGCCAACCGCCGTCCAGGCGAGGATTATCTGTTCTGGGCTGCGCCAACGGTGAACGGTGAATACAGTTTTGCTGCCGATACGCTGACCTTCTTCCGCCAGGACGAGCCGGTGCGTCGTAAAGCGCAGCTGGACTTTGCCCGTCTGCTGGTGAGCCACGAAGGGCAGTTGGCCTACAACAAGCACAAGGGCAGTATTCCGGCGCGTACCGATGTCGATACCAACAAGCTGGATGCCTATGGCCGCGCTTCTTCGCGCGACTTTAGCCAGGCAGCCAGCCGCAACGTGCTCGTACCATCATGGGCACACAATATGGCCGTGCAGGATGATCAGAAAAAGGCGCTGATCGAAGCGGTGGCCGAATTCTGGAGCAACGACAACATGACTCCGGCCGATGGCGCGCGGCGTCTGGCTGCTGCGGTGAACCGTTAAGTGGCCGCCATGTTGATGAATTGGTAGAGAGCAATACTCGAGGCGCTGGCGTGAAAACCCGGCGCCTTGTCGTATCTGCGGTTCTGAATGTCTGGATTGGCAATTGCCATCAACCCACCATTAATCCTCTGGGTAAACGCCGCTGATGACGCTACGTTTCAAACTTTTGTCCGTTGTGTGTTTGATCGGCAATATGCTGAGCAGGTTATGCTTGGCTGCTGCAGCCGATACTTCTGCTCAGCCCTGCCTGAATAACGCGGTCATGCCGTCGTATGAGGAGCAGCGTCTGGTCAATGTGCTGGTCGCGGGCGGAACACCATTTGCCGAGCAGATATTGGCGGCGTCCGGCTTTGCCCAATTTGCCCCACAATTTGCCCAACGCCTGTCTGACTCGGGCAAAGTGACTTCCTTTGACGCTGCCAACGCGCTGGTCAAAGCCTCCGGGATTGCGCTGTGGCAAGCCGCGGTAGATCGGGTGCAGGGTGTGCATGTGACCGGCGATTTGCCGCATAGCGATGATCGCATGCTGTATTGGGCGCGGCTGAAAATGACGCTGGCGTTGCGCCAATGGCAACCGGCGTTTGCGCTGCGCGACCCCCAGCGCGAACAACTGCAATGGACGCTGGAACGCGCCTCGCGCGGGCAGTTGTCGATGCAGTTTCCGTCCGGCCCGGGTTTCAAACGCATCATTCTCAGTGGCTTTGATCCGTTCACATTGGGAACGCCCGGTGCGGCGCATCCTGATACTCACATCCGCATTGGCAATCCATCCGGGGCAATTGCATTGGCGCTCAATGGCCGACGCTTCAATTTGCCCGATGGCCGCATTTCGGTTATCCAGACCTATCTGTTGCCAGTCAGTTACGGCCCGTTCCGCAAAGGCATGCAGGAACACACGCTGGCGCGATTCTTTACCGGACCGGATCACGTGCAGGCATCGCTCACGCTCAGTCAAGGCGGCAAAGGCGTGTTCTGGATCGAAAACTGGCATGGTCGTTATCACGCTACCAACTTTCCCGATAACGAAGGTGTAACCCTCTCTGCGCGCTTGCCGTCTGCGCCAGATGCCGATATTTATCCGCCCGCCGACGTGCTAGGTTACGACCCATTACCATGGAACCCGCGCAAACCGGCGCAGTTTATCGAAACCACACTGCCGGTAGCTGCCATGATCAACGCTCGCAGCGGCGCACAAGTGATCAACGCAAGTACAGGGCAAAAGGGCGGCTATCCGGTGATCTGGCATACCAACTTCACTGTGTTTGCCGATTGCAATGCGCTGGGAACGCAGGACTTCAATACGCCACCGCCAGCCAGCTATCCGCCACCGACCGCACCGGTTGCGCCGCTCGCCAACGCGTGTGCGCACAGCGGGGGAGGCGGCAATTATTTGTCCAACGAAAGCGGCTATCGCAATACCTTGTTGCGCGACACGCTTGCCCCGACGATTGCTGCCGGACATTTACATGTGCCGGTGATGACGGTGTTTGCGCCGGGCGACGATGACAAACTCACCGATGCGATGTTTGAGTCTTATCGCGACAGTATTGTTGAACAAGCCACCGGCCTGATCGAAGCAGTGACCAGAGCCGCTGGCGGTTAGCGGAGGGCGCAGTCGCGCAAGAGCGCCAACCGTTTTCATGGTTTTGTGGCTGGTGCAAACCTGAGTTGGCTCACCATGCACTATGCTGGATAAATGCTTTTTACCCAGACAACGCAGTAACGAGCGGCGGAATAACCCCATGAATCAGCAAGCTCATGATTACCCCTCCAGGCACGCTCCAACGAGCATTGTGGTGTTACTGCTGGACCCCGCCGCCAAGCGAGGCGAGGCTATCAGTCAGGCGCTGGCGACGGAAACGGACATCACCGTGCATACCTGCCATGAGCCAGAGCAGATGCTGGCGTTGATTGGGCAAGTCAAACCGGCGGTGATTCTGCAAACCCACGCCGCACTGGCCGACGCGGGTCTGGCACTGTTGCGCACCCTGCGCGACCATGCCGCTGCTGCACACACGCCAGTGGTCGTGCTGGCGGACCAGGCTGATCCAGCTGCCGCCAGCGCCGCGTTTGCTGCCGGAGCCAGCGACTATCTGGCGCATCAACCGCTGGCCACTGAATTGATCGCCCGCGTTCGCTACCACGCGCGTGCGCATCATGCCTTGCAGCAACAAGAGCAGACCTCACGCTTGCTGCATGACACGCAAAATCACCTGACACTGGCCAAGCAACAGCTCGAACAGATTACTCATTCGGATGGACTCACCGGCTTGCCCAATCGGCGCCGCTTTGACGACTATCTGGATATGGAGTGGCGGCGGGCCATGCGCGAGCAATCTACCTTGTCTTTGCTGATGGTCGATGTTGATTACTTCAAGTCGTATAACGACAGCTTTGGGCATTTACAAGGTGATGCAGCGCTCAGCCGCATCGGTCTGGCCTTGCGGGAAAGCTGCGCCCGCCCGGCGGATCTGGCGGCGCGCTTTGGCGGTGAAGTTTTTGTGGTGGTGTTGCCCAATACCGCTGAAGAGGGCGCGTTGCTGATTGCCGAAAAAATCCGCCTGAGCATCATGGAGCTGGCCATTGAGCATGAAAACCCCGCCACGCGGGCCATGCTGACCGTGAGTATCGGCGTTGCCACGCGCGTGCCGAAAGCAGGCCCGGCGATTACTTTGCTGGGGCTGGCGGACGAAGCGCTTTATCACGCCAAAACGACGGGTCGCAATCGCGTGCAGGTCGCAGTCGGCCCGTAAACCTGAGTTGTTACTCATGCGCTATTGCGCACCATGCGCCACCCTGGAATACTCACGGACTTCCTGTTTCCGAATCTGGTAGACAAACCGATGAGTCCGCACGACAAACCCACAGACCCGGCGCCGCAAGGCAAACGCTGGCCTGCCCATGCCAAAGTGCGCCTGACCGGCATGGTTATTCTGGTTGGTGGTTTGCTTGCTGCAATTGTGGTTTATCTGATTGCTGGCAGCGATGCGGGCGCGGACCTGAACGGCATGGATGCCAGCAAGCAGTATCAATTCCAGTTGGAACGCATTGGCGGCAAATCGGCGGTGCTGGCTTCTGACTTCAACCAGTGGCTGGGCAGTTTGTGGCACGGCACTCGGCTGGCATGGACACTGGGCGTGCTGGCCGTTGCCATTGCCTTGTTCTGTTTCTGGTTGGCGGGTTTGATGGCCGTGGAGATACCGGAAGACGATACGCCAGACTAACCGCCGCGCAGGCAAAAAAAGACCCCGACCCATTACGGTTATCGGGGCTCGTCAAATGCTCCAAAATGCGCTTGGGGGGATAGCAGGTGCGCACAAATTGAGTATTCGCCAGCATTTGCCATTGGTCACCCTGTCAGAGCCTGCAGCTAAATCCAGGCCACCCCACACTCAAGGTTTTTTCAGTTATGTCCGTGCCATCACCCGCAGCGCAAAACCTGTTTTTTGAAGGCAACCGTCAGATGCAGGCTGGCGAGTTGCTGGCGGCACAAAACTCTTTTGAGCAGGCGCTGGAACTGGCTCCCGATATGGCCGAGGCACTGGCCAATCTGGCCTTGTTGCAAGAACGCGCTGGCGATATAGCGGCAGCTTTGGGCAGTTATCGGCGCGCGCTGCATCTGCAGCCCGCCAACACGCACATCTACCTCAACCTGAGTGGTTTGCTGATCAAGCAAAAACAGTTTGATCACGCCGAACTGGCCTGTCGGCAAGCGCTGGCACTTGATCCGGCATCGCCCACGTTGTTATCCAATCTGGGCATGTTGCTGGCCTGCGTGAAGCGTGAAGCTGAAGCAGAAGGGTGTTACCGCCAGGCTCTGGCGATTGATCCGGGTTATGCCAAAGCGCGCTTCAACCTGAGTTATATCTTGCTGCGGCAAGGGCGCCTGGAGGAGGGCTGGGAAGCCCACGAAGCACGCTCCAATGATCCGCTCGGCCGCTATTTTGAATTTCCGCGCTGGCAGGGCGAAAGCGTGGTGGGCAAAACGGTGCTGATCGGCTTTGAGGCCGGTTTTGGCGACATGATCCAGTTTGGCCGCTACGCCTTACAACTCAAGGCCATGTGCGCCAAACGCGTGGGCATTGTGTGTCATCCGCCACTTAAAACGCTGCTGGCTGGGCTGACTGGCATTGACGAGGTGTTTGCCTACGACGAAGCCGTGCCCAAAACCGGTTGGGATTTCTGGGTGCCACCCATGACCTTGCCGCTGCATTGCCATACCCGGCTGGACAACGTCCCCGCACAGATTCCTTATCTGGCCACCGATTCGGCCAAAGTTGCCCAGTGGGCCGCTACATTGCCCGCAGGCAAGTTACGCGTTGGCCTGGTGTGGCAGGGCAATCCGCAATTCGAGAACGATAAAGATCGCTCACTACCCGCGCTGTCTGTGCTGGCGCCACTACTGGCAAATCGCGAGGTCCAGTTTGTGAGTCTGCAAAAAGGCTTTGCGCAAGAGACGGCGGCGCAGCAACTGGCGGAACTGGGCGTATACGATGCTGCGCCCACGCTGGCGGATTTCTCCGATACCGCTGCGGTTATCGCCAATCTGGACTTGGTGATCAGCGTGGATAGCGCGGTGGCTCATCTCACCGGGGCACTGGGCAAACCTTGCTGGTTATTACTGGCGGATTTTCGCACCGACTGGCGCTGGCTGACCGAGCGCAGCGACAGCCCGTGGTATCCGCATATGCGTTTGTTCCGCCAGCCTGCCGGTGGCGGCTGGGACGGAGTCATCAAGCAAGTAGCAACGGCGTTGCGGGCATGGAATAACGGTAATGCCGTCAGCCCAGCAGCAGCCGGGCCGCAATAGCCAGCAACAGAGCGGGTGGCATCACCAGTACGCCCACTTTGAAGAACTGCCAGAACGTCACCGTCACGCCCTCCCGGCGCAGCGCGCTTAACCAGAGAATGGTGGCGAGAGATCCGGTTACCGACAAATTAGGGCCAAGATCTACCCCGATCAGCACCGCGTCGACGACTTGCTGCGGACTGTGCGACAAGGCCAGGGTTGAACTGGCGATGAGCCCGGCTGGCAGGTTGTTGATGGCGTTACTGGCCAGCGCGAGCGCCAGTCCTGCCGTGGCTGCTGCTGCGTTTGCAGACATGCCAATGGCGTGATTAAGCCACTCGGCCAAGGTGCGGATCAGACCAGAACGGTCCAGCGCCTCTACCAGCACAAACAAACCCGCCACCAGCGGCAAGACACCCCAGGAAATCTCTTTGAGCAATGGCCACGGCGAAGCGCGCTGGATCAGCATGACCAGGATCGCGGTCAGTGCGCCGAGTATCGCTGTCGGCAAGCCCAACTGCATATCCAGCGCCGACACGACCAACAATGTCACTGCCGTAACGACCAGACCGGCCAGCGCAATCTTGCCATGCGTACTCAGTGGTTCTTGCGCGAGATTGGCATTGCACTGGCCTTGCAAAACGTGACGCTGTGTCCACCACAGCGCTGCCAGCGTCGCCGCAATTGACAACAAAGACGGCAGGGCAAAACGGCTTAGCCAGGCCAGCAAAGGTGGCAAATGGTTGCCATACAGCACCAGGTTGGCCGGATTGGAAATAGGCAGCACAAAACTGGCGGCATTGGCGATAAAGGCGCAGATAAACAAGAGCGGCAGCGGCGGCGCGTTGGCCTTGCGGGCCATGGCAAACACGGCCGGTGTCAGCACGACGGCAGTCGCGTCGTTAGACATAAACACTGTTACCACAGTGCCAATCAAATAAACCAGCAGGAACAAGCGAGTGGGCGAACCCCGCGCATGGTTAACCGCCAGTACCGCAACCCAGTCGAACAAACCTTCGCGGCGGGCCACTTCGGACAACAGCATCATGCCGGTCAGAAAAAGATAAACGTCCAGCCCCTTGCTCACGGCGCCCCACGCTGCCAGCCACGGCATCTGTCCCAACAACAGGATGATCGCCGCACCGCCACAGGCCCATACCGCTTCTGGCCAGCGCAGCGGACGCAAGATTACGCCCGCTGTTGCTAGCGCCGAAACGCTCCATATCACCCAATTTTGATTCATCGGTTCTGCTTCTCTTCACACGCTGACTGCAATGGGCGATCAGGATATCGCGCCAACGGATGTTTTTGCAGCGTAGTTGCAGTTATCAGCCAGCACCGACACATCTTTGCACCAGTGGCTGACGGTCATTTGCTGCTTTGGCGCGCATGCTGGCACGCATCAGCATTGTCATTGGGGGAGGGGATCTATGTCTTCTTTTACGCTATATCTGGTGGGGGTGGTCATTGCTATTGCCGGCTTGGGGTACGCGGCGTATCTCGCGCACGTGCCCGATCACTGGCTCGCCGCCGGGGTGATTATCGCCATTGGTATCGGTATTGTTGGCGCGGTGCGCAGCACCCGCTTTCGTGATCCACCCTGAGCTTGCAACAAGCAAACTGGCGTGAGTGGCAGAGTGGGCTATTATCCGGACTGCATTTATTTCTTTCTTCCACTTTGTTGAGTGCAGTCTCATGGCTTCTAGCGAAAACCAAAATAACGAGCAACTGGACGCAAAATATTCCGCCCACTGCATCGTGTCTAATCGCGTCCTCAAAGACGGCGCCAGGGTGGGGTTTCTCTACCGCGAAGCGGCTGATCGTGATGACGACAGCGGCTGGTGCATTACCGCAGGCGACGAATCCCAAGACTATATGGATGACGTCACCAATGTCTCTTACGTCACGTTGAGTGCCGTGCTCAAGTGCGACAGCACCATCATGAATTTGCTGGACTCTGAAGTGGGCGCCGAGTATGTCCGGGTTGGCAGCAGTGCGCTGTTTGTGCGGGCGTAATCGGGCACTTTTATCACTTTTATAGTCTGATTCTGGATCGTCCCACGGCCAGCTAGCGTAATCGCAGCGCTTCTACCAGCAATGCAAACGCCGGGGACGATTGCCGACGGCTCGGGTAATACAGGTGATATCCCGGAAAAGTGGGGCTCCATGCAGCTAGCACCTGTTGCAACTGGCCAGCAGCGATATGCGCTTGCACCATGTCCAGCGGCAGATAGGCCAGCCCAAACCCCGTCAGCGCCGCGTTGAGGATTTGCGGGCTGCTATTGAATACCAGTTGGCCATCAACCCGCACGTTCAGGGCGTGCCCGTCACGTTCCAGCTCCCACGCATAGAGCCCGCCATGTGTGGGCAAGCGCAGATTGATACAGCTATGGCTGGCCAGGTCTTGTGGCGTTTGCGGGCTGCCGCGCCGGGCCAGATATTCCGGCGACCCCACGATCAGCATGCGCAAATCCGGCGCAATCCGCACCGCAATCATGTCTTTGGCAACCTGCTCGCCCAACCGGATACCCGCATCAAAACGGTCGGCCACAATGTCGGTCAGACCGTAGTTGATATTGATCTCGACTTTGATATCCGGGTAATCCGGCAGGAATTGGGCCAACTTGGGCCACAGCACCGTGCTGGCGGCATGTTCGGCGGCCGAGATGCGGATCGTGCCAGCGGGTTTCTTTCGCAACTCACTCAAGGCTGCGAGTTCTTCTTCAATTTCTTCAAAGCGGGGCGCGATGGTGCTGAGCAAGCGCTCGCCTGCTTCGGTGGGCGAAACGCTGCGCGTGGTGCGGGTTAGCAAACGCAAGCCCAAACGCGTCTCCAGCCCTCTGATGGTATGACTCAACGCCGATTGCGAGACGCCCAGCCGGGCGGCGGCGCGGGTAAAGCTGCCGTCCCGGGCCACCGCAATGAATGCCACCAGATCATTAAAGTTTTGCTGTGCCATTGATGAGCCAATCTAATAAGTGCATGCCGATTTTGCCATCTAATCATAACTGAGCAAGGCTGTTAAATTTCTTTCCAACGCCAGAAGTCCGTTAGTGGCTAACGGTGATGGCACATGGAAAGGAGATTCATCATGTCTAGCAAGCCTTCTGCCGCACGTGAAGCGTTCGGCGATATTGCCCCGGCCTTGGCCGATTACACCGACAACGTATTGTTTGGCGACGTGTGGGAGCGCCCGGGACTATCGCCGCGTGATCGCAGCCTGATAACCGTGGCCAGTCTGATTTCGCTCTACCGCCTGAACGAGTTGCCGTTTCATCTGAAAAAGGCGCTGGCCAACGGCGTAACGCGCGACGAGCTCATCGAAGTAATTACCCATCTGGCGTTTTATTCCGGCTGGCCCACTGCCAGCACCGCCTTGCCTATCGCCAGGAAAGTCTTTGAAGAAGCGGGCATCTAGTTTTATGCCCCGCTGATTACCAACAACCACGAACAACCCCAAACCCTCGCAGGCCCGAGCCTGCATGGAGAACTGACATGGATTACCGCTATCTGGGCCGCAGCGCGCTCAAAGTGTCGCCGCTATGTCTGGGCGCAATGATGTTTGGCGGAGAAACGGACGAAGCTACCGCCACCCGCATCATCGACAAAGTCTTTGACCAGGGAATCAATTTCATTGATACCGCCGATGTTTATCACGCCGGGCGCTCTGAAGAGATTGTCGGGCGGGCCATCGCCCAGCGGCGCGATAGCTGGGTCATTGCCACCAAATTTGGCTTTCCCACGGCGCAAGGGCCCAATGAGCAAGGCCAGTCCCGCAAATGGATCATGCAATCGGTGGATGCCAGCCTGAAGCGCTTGGGTACCGATTACATCGACATCCTGTATTTTCATCGCGCGCTACTGGATGCGCCGCTGGAAGAGGGCGTGCGCGCGGTGGGCGATCTGATCCGCCAGGGCAAGGTGCGCTACTTTGGATTGTCCAATTTCAAAGGCTGGCGCATTGCCGAAATTGCGCGTCTGGCTGACCAGATGGGCATGGATCGGCCCGTGGCCAGCGAACCGCTATACAACATTGTTGATCGCACGGCAGAAGTGGAACAACTGCCCGCAGCAGGCCACTACGGCTTGGGCGTGGTGTCGTACAGTCCGCTGGCACGCGGCGTACTCAGCGGCAAATACGCTGTGGATGCGCCGCCGCCCGCAGACAGCCGTGCCGGGCGTGGTGACAAGCGCATCGCGCAAACCGAATGGCGCCCGGAATCGCTCAAGATTGCTCGAGCCATTGCTGCTCGCGCCGCTGAACGAGGCACAACCTCCATCGCCTACGCGCTGGCCTGGGTGCTGAAAAACCAGCTAGTCAGCGCTACCATCGCCGGACCGCGCACCGAAGCACAATGGGACAGCTATATGCCTGCGCTGGCGCTGCAACTGGATGCCGACGATGAAAAGTTCATCGATAGCCTGGTGCCACCGGGTCATGCCTCAACGCCGGGTTATACCGATCCGGGTTATCCGGTAGAAGGGCGGCGGGCGCGTTAAATACGGTGTGGCAAGTTGACCGGGTGGCGCAAGCACAATAAAAAAACCATCGAAGACCGATGGTTTTTTTATTGGTATCTGGCCAGATTTCGAGGATCAGTTTGGCTGGGCAGAGGAGTGATGGCTGCTGATCAACCAGTTCTTGCCGGTCCAGACGTAGGTATAGGTATACCGTGCTTTGACGTGGCTGCCGTCCTTGAGCGTAAAGGTGTAGAGCCCGGCATCTATGGCAGAGTTACAGCCAATGATCACCTTGCGGAAATCAATTTTGCCGACAGGTTTTTTCTGCAAAAAGTGCTGGAAATAATCCATCTTTTGTTCCCGGCTAATACGAGGCTGATCAGAGACGGTAGGCAGAAGAATCGAATCGCGAGCGTAGTTTTTTACAACCTTGTCGGCATCACCCGTTTGCAAAGAGGCGTTCCAGCGATCAAATAGCGAAGCGATTTCTTTGGTGGTCACCGGGCGGCAGATTTCAGAGTGGGCCAATGCTGCGGGCGAAGCGACGATGCCAAGCAGTGCGATCGAGGCAAGTAGCTTTTTCGTGATCATGGAGTGGTTCCTGAGTTAAGACTTATATGAGTTTTTCCTCCGGCGGACGATTGCGGGTTTTAGCGAACAAAAAACTGCAGCTGTTCACGCTTGCGCCAAACCAGGGAAGCGCAGTATCAGCTGAGTTCGTGATCGGATAAATTTAACTAAACATTGTTAATGAATACTAAAAAATATTCATGCTACGGAATTGGACGTGCTAAGTCTGCTTTGGATTGCGTGCCGGATTGATTGGCTACCCAGCGTCCAGAGGTAGCGGGCGGGCAGGGCATTACATAAGCAGTTGCGCGATATTGCGCGGGGATTGCCGCATGCCTGGCGCTAGCAAGGGGGCGATATTTAGCTGCGAGACTTAAATGCTGGCATTGGGGCGTCAATTGCCAATCTGTCTGGATGTGAAAAGAGGTGCTTGCGCACCTCTTTCCGTTCTTTCAGCCAGCAATTACTGGGCGGTATAAGCGCCGTCCACGGCAACAGATTGGCCCGTCAAATAGCGTGCTTTGTCAGAGCCCAGCCAGACGATTGTTTCGGCAATTTCGTCGGGAGTTGCCGCCCGGCGAGCGGGGATGCTGGCCAGGAAGCCACTCTTGAGCGCTTCATCGCGTCCAACAAAGCGGTCCAGCATGTCGGTTTGCACCGGACCGGGCGCAACCGCATTCACCCGCACGCCAATGGGCGCGCCTTCCAGGGCCGCGCTGCGGGTAAGCCCTTCAACTGCGTGCTTGCTGGCGACATAAACCGACGCCCCCGCCATGCCAACCTGTCCGGCAATGGATGAGAGGTTGACGATGGCGCCAGCGCCTTGCAACTGCATCACGCGCATTTCGTGCTTGATGGACAACAGCGCGCCCAGCACGTTGGTCTCAAACGTGTCTCGGTAGCTTTGTTCTGTCTGCTCGGTAATGGGGCCACCCTGGCCTTCCACGCCTGCGTTATTCACTGCGACGTCGATACGGCCAAAACGGGCAACCGCACCTTCAACCAGCGCACGCACTTCGGCTTCTTGCGTCACGTCCGCCTTGATGAACTCTGCCTGCGCGCCCAGCGCGCGGATTTCTGCTGCCAGCGCTTGCCCGGCTTCGGGGCGGCGGCCACTCACCACCACATTGGCTCCCAGCTTGCCAAAAGCCAGTGCAGTTGCGCGGCCAATGCCGGTTAAAGCGCCAGTAATCAATACAGTTTGCGATGTCATGATGTTCTCCTTTGGGTTAGGTCTTGCTACGGGGCCTACTTTGATTGATTCCAAAGGGTTGAACTAGACCGTAATGAGTCGTATAAGTTATGCCATTACGGAATAGATGAGTGGGTGAATGGACAAGCTCTCGGCCATCAAAACATTTGTGCGCGTCGCTCAAGCGGGCAGTTTTTCGGCGGTGGCTAGCGAAGCAGGCGTGACCCAAAGCTCGGTCAGCAAGCAGGTGGCCGCACTGGAGCGCGAATTAGGTGCGCGGCTGTTCAGCCGCACAACGCGCTCGCTCTCGCTCACCGAAGAAGGTCAGCGCTATTTTGAGGATGTACGTCGTCTGATTGTTGAAATTGAAGGCGCGGAAGAAACCCTGCGCCAAGGTTCGGGCCAGGTGCAGGGGCTGATCCGCATTGCCGCACCGGTCGGGTTTGGGCGGCTCAAGCTGATGCCGCTGGTCAAAGCGTTCATGGCCACGCACCCAGGCGTGAAAGTCGACTTGCAACTGCATGACGGGTTTATTGATCTGGTAGAGCAGGGCATTGATGTTTCTGTGCGGATTGGCACGTTGATTGATAGCGGATTGGTTGCCCGGCGGATTGGCACATCCCATCGCTTGCTGGTCGCCCACCGAGATTACATCCGGCAGTTACCGCAAGGCGCCAGCGCCCCCTGCTCGCCGCAAGACCTGCTACGGCATAACTGCCTCATATACACCGAGCTAACCACTCGCAATGCCTGGTCGTTCATCGCCGGCCCCGGTGCAAATGTCCCGGAAGGCACGAAAGAAACGGTGAGGGTGCAGGGCAACATACAAACCAATAGCAGTGAGGTCATGCGTTTTTCCATCCTCTGCGGGATGGGTATTGGTTACTCGCCAGACTGGTTGATTGACGCCGAACTCAAAAGCGGAGAAGTGGTACGACTACTGCCTGACTGGCAGGCGCCACAGGCCCCCATCCACCTGGTCAGCCCGCCTGAGCGCAAGAATGCGGGCAGGGTCAGGGCTTTTGGGGATTTCATCGCTGAAAATCTATAGCGGTGGGTTCTGCATCGCTGGGCGGGTGAACTGCTGCTCGGTGACTGAGCTTCCCCACTGCGTGCCTTGCTCTTCCAGCGCCAAAACGAAGCCGAAAGATTCATACAAGCGCCGGGCAGCATCCAGCCCCTTGAAGGTCCACAGTTGGGTGGCGCTGAACCCGGCTTCATCACAGAATGCCATCGCCTGGGCTAGCAGTTGTCGTCCCACGCCAGTGCCGCGGCACGTGTCGTCCAGGATAAACCAGCGCAAGTGTGCCTCGTTGTTCCCGAGGTCTTGCCCGTCAATGGCTACCGAACCCACAATCCGCCCGTTCTGAACTGCCGCCCAGATTTGATTGGCAGGATGATCCAGTCGCCCCGTGAATTCCGCTGCACCAGCGGCCACCTTGCTCTCGAAGAACTGCCCGAAATGCCAATGGCGGGAGTAGAAATCGGCATGCATTTCGGCGATGCGCCCGATCAAACCTGGCTGGTAACCAGTGATGATTTCAACCGGGCTGGCCGCCACCTCCTGTGGCCGCTCGTGACGCAGTTGCAGTGCGCTGGCATATGCGCCAAGCCCTTGGGCGACGACTCGCTGCTGCGTTGGGTCTAGCAGATTCATTGCGGTGATAACTTGCTGCTGGCCATGCACGTGGATGTCGGCCACGGTGCGTTTTCCCAGCTCAGTGAGAAACAGATTTTTCGAACGCCCGTCTTCACTGGACGCCGCTTCTTCAATCTCGCCAGCCTCAATCAATTTCCCAACCATACGGCTAACGCTGGATTTCTCTAGTCCGAGCGCTTGCACCAGTTGTGCTGCAGGCATGGCGCCTTGGTTTTCAATCTCAAGCAAGGCATGGACTGCAGATGGCGAATATCGGGTACCCGCCAGTGTGGACTTCATGAAACCCAGCTCACGCACCATCGTGCGCGATGCAGAACGGATTTCTTCGACCAGGGAGGAGTCGACGCTCATGTTCGTATTTCCTGAATAACTAGTTGCGCAATACAACTATGTAAAAAGTATACAACGCTTTAGTTGTATTGCGCAACCATAGTCAGAATGTACGCATTAAAGATGCTGTTGCCAGGATAAGCCCATGCTGCCAAACACGATTAGATGTGTGGGCGTATTTCATAAAAAACGAAGCCTCTGCCAAGTTAGCCCCCAAATCAGTGGGCTAGATGACAGAGGCGACGATGTTTTCAATCTGCTGCGGCCGTGTCTTTGCGAGACGTCGACGCCGCAATCAGAGCAGGGCGGGCAAATTAGTCCACTTCGGTGACGAACGCTTCACGCGCCCGACGCACTTTTGGCAGATTAACCAGCCAGTCACCCGACTCATCGCGATAACCCAGCGGCAACAGCGCGACGCTGCGCAGGCCGCGTGCCTTCAGGCCCAGGATTTCATCAAGCGCAGCGGGATCGAAACCTTCCATCGGCGTGCTGTCGACTTCTTCATAAGCCGCAGCCACAAGCGCAACGGACAAACCAATGTAGGCCTGGCGCGCCGCGTGTTCAAAGTTGACCTGCGCGCTACGCTGCGGGTAGGTATTCAGCAGCATGTTCCGATAGTTCTCCCAGCCTTCATTGGTGAACCCGCGCTTTTCGTTCACCAGGTCGAACATCGTATTGATACGTTCGGTGGTGTAGTTGTCCCAAGCCGCAAAAACCAGCAGTTCGCTGCAATCGGTCACTTGCCCCTGGTTCCATGCGATGGCTTTGATTTTCTCGCGGATTTCCTTGTTGCTCACCACCAGAATTTCGTAGGGTTGCAAGCCGCTGGACGTCGGCGCCAGGCGTGTAGCTTCAAGGATGCGCTCAAGTTTCTCATCAGCTACCTCGCGGGTAGGGTCCATCTTTTTGGTGGCATAGCGCCACTGAAGACGGCTCACGAGGTCTGCAGAATCAAGGGTAGTCGCTGGGGATTGGGTATTGGACACAACTGGAATTCCTGAAAAATGGAAACCAGTAGATGCTGACGATTGGTCATATTTCAATTGAAGTGTGCAGATGTGGCCTATGTACGAAAACATGGGTTGAAGACCAGGTATCTGCAGGGGGAGATAGCGGTATCCGCGAATAAATTACGTCTGAATACTACTGACAACATACCTGCTGGTGCCGCGTTGGCTGCACAGGTTCTGAGCGAACGGGACCGCTATTTGCGATGTTCGCACCCGCTTCTCACCGGGGCGGGCCGCTTTTGGGTGGGGGTAATCGTAGTAGCAGGCTTTCAGTATTTACCTAGCCTTAGTTCAATCTCTACCGATTTTGGTGATCTATCGGGAACTTTAAAGTGGCGTCTCCTTAAACGCACTAATGAGAACGTCATGAAAAGCCTCAAACTCATCTCCGCACTGATCATCGCTGGTGGCGCTCTGGCATCACAAATTGCAGCCGCTGCGCCTACTTCCGGCACGATCACTTTTAACGGCGCTCTGGTTGCCGACACTTGTGTCGTTGATGCAGGTGCGGGCAATAGCTTCGCCGTGACACTGCCTTCGGTTCAAACCACTGCATTCACCGGTGTGGGCAATGCTCAAGGTACCACCCCATTCACTATCGCGCTGACCGGCTGCTCGGTGGGCGTGCCTGTTCGTGCTTTCTTCAGTGGCGCCAACATTAACGGTACCACGGGCAACCTGACCAACCTGGGTGTGGCTACCGGCGTTGAAGTTCAAATGCTGAACAGCACCAACGCTGTCATCAATCTGGCCGGTGCAGATGCTACCGCTCAGGGTGACACGTTGTTGACCACTGATGCGACTGGCGCTGCAACACTGGGGTACTCCGCACAATACCTGTCTACTGCAGCAGCTCCTACAGCAGGTTCGGTGACCTCCAACGTTAATTACGAAATCGTTTACCAATAATCAAATTTATTGATTAGTGGCTTCTCCCGGTAAGGTCAATGCCGATTGCAGTGGCCGCCGGGAGTACCGCTTTGCGGGGAAATCATCATGATTAAAACCAAATATGCTTTGAGCATGCTGTTGGGTTCTGCAGCACTGGTGCTGGGATTATTCGCAGCGTGTGAGGCTAATGCTTCGGTTGTCATTGGCGGAACTCGGGTGGTTTACAACGCTGCGGACCACGAAGAAACACTCAAAATTACCAATAAGGGCAAACTGCCTGCATTGACCCAGACTTGGGTTGATAGCGGTGATGCTCAGGTATCTCCTACGAATACGGCAGTACCCTTTACCATTACCCCTCCGGTTTCACGCATTGATCCGGATAAAATGCAAACGCTACGTATTTTTTATACCGGCGAGCCATTGCCCCAAGATAAAGAATCTGTATTCTGGCTTAACGTGCTGGAAATCCCACCTGCTCCGGATTCTGCTAAAGCAGATCAAAAGACAGAGCAGAATTATCTGCAAATGGCGGTTCATTCGCGCATTAAATTGTTTTATCGCCCTAAAGACTTGAAAGGGGCGGCTGATGAAGCCCCGGCCAAGGTGAAATGGCAACTGGTGAAAGACGGCGCAGGTCAGGCGTTGGAAGCATACAATCCGACGCCATACCACGTTTCGCTGGCAGGCGTAGAGGCTCGTTCTGGCAAGGCACATGCATCGTTTGAAGAAGGGGGCATGATTGCTCCTGGCGCCACTCAGCGTTTTGCCCTCAAGGGCACGATCACCCCGACCGCCGACGCCAGCGTGCACTACCGCGCTATCAATGATTTTGGCGGCGTCGCAGAAGGTGATGCACCGTTTACCACGGCATTTCATTGAATCCCATTGAGTTTTATTGAGTTCAGGTTAAGGGCCGCTCCGTGTAAAACGCACTGAGCGCGCTTGTGCCTGGATTCCTGCGTTTTTCTATGCGCCCTGATGCGGACTGAATGAATGGAATGACTGCATGGCAAGCCAGTTTAAGTATTCTACTAAGCCTCTTTAATGTGGTGCTTATATCTGTTGTGTCTTGCAAATATTAAAATTTAATTTCTTTCTGGAATTGAATTATTTCTGGATTGACTTTTGCCGGTAATTATTTGTAATTTCATCAAACTGGTTGATCAAAAATGAAAAGCCGCACGCTGCAATTATTTCCTATTGGTGATCCGCTCAGTTTGTTGATTCTGTCCATCTTTGCCGCTGGGCCGGTACTGGCTGCTGAAGCGCCAATGCAGGTTGCAGAGGTACATTTCAATGATAATTTTTTGCATACCGATGGTCAGGCAATTGATATCACCCGTTTCAGCAAGGGTAACGTGGCGGTACCGGGTCAATATCGCGCGGATATCTATGTCAATAAAATCTGGGCGGGTCGGTCTGATATCACTCTGAGCGCGCTCAATGGCGATAAAGCCAATGTTCAGCCGTGTTTTGATCATGCCTTGCTGGATCGAATTGGCGTGGATTTTGGCAAGCTGACGCCAGAGTCAGCCGCCATGCTCGAAGCAGGTATTTCGTGCCCGCAACTGCCCGCTTTGATTCCCGCTGCCACCGCTGCCTTTGATTTTGGTGAACAGCGGCTGGACATCAGCATTCCGCAAATCGCCATGAACCGCAGCGCACGCGGTTACGTAGACCCGCGCTATTGGGATAACGGCATCACTGCGGCAACGCTTGGCTACAACGCCAACGTGTACAGCAGCAATTCAGATGGCAAAACCAATACCCAAGGGTATTTGGGGCTGAATGCGGGCGTGAACGTGGGTGACTGGCGTTTCCGTCATAACGGTAGCTACAGCGACAGCACCGCAACCGGCGGTCACTACCAAAGCGTCCAGACCAATCTGCAACGCGCCATTGTGCCGCTGGATAGCCAACTGACTATCGGTGATGCCTTTACCGATGGAAGCATGTTTGACAGCGTGGGCTTTCGGGGTGTGCAACTGGCCACCGACGACCGTATGCGCCCCGATTCGCAACGCGGATATGCGCCGATTGTGCATGGCATTGCCAACAGCAACGCGCTGGTGCAGATACGCCAGAACGGCAACGTCATTTACGAGACAACGGTTGCGCCCGGCGCCTTTGAAATTGATGACCTCTATCCAACCGGCTACGGCGGCGATCTCGAAGTCGTGGTGACCGAAGCTGACGGCAGCGTACACGTCTCACTCATTCCCTATTCCGCGCCGGTTAATTCGGTGCGCGAAGGCGTAACACGTTATAGCGCCATCGCCGGTCAGTATCGCAATAACGGCCTGCATAGCACGCCTTGGCTGACCCAGGCTACGGTTCAGCACGGTTTCACCAATATGGTAACGGGTTACGGCGGTGCAACTCTTGCTGACGGTTATGCCGCAGGCTTGGGGGGCGTTGCGCTCAACACCAGCGTGGGCGGCTTCGGTGTGGATGTGACCTACGCCGCCACTCACCTGAATACCCAGGCAGACCAGAACGGCATGAGTGCCCGGCTCAGTTACAGCAAGCTGATCGCACCGACCAACACCAATTTGACGATGGCGGCCTACCGCTATTCCAGCAAGGGTTATCTGGGTTTGCAGGATGCCATGGCGGTGATCGATGCTGACCGCTGGGGCGCGGGTAACGCGCTGGATGCGGTGTGGCATGCGCGCGGTCGACTGCAGTTGAGCCTTAACCAGGCTTTGCCAGAGGGCTATGGCAGCTTCTATGCCTCCGGATCGTCCCAGAACTACTGGAATCGCAGCGGCAATGATCTGCAGTATCAACTGGGTTACAACAACAATTTCAAAGGCTGGAGCTACGGTGTTTCGGCATCACGCCAGTTCAATGCAGCCAATGCCTCGAGCAATGCAAATGGGATGACCACGGCCACCAATACCCCGGGCAAGTGGGATACCGTTGTCATGTTTACCGTGGGTATTCCTCTCGGTTCCGGCGCGTATCAGCCGTTCTCTTCGACTAGCGTGCAACACAACTCATCCGGGAATACCAGCGTTCAGGAAAACCTCTCTGGCAACCTGGGTAGCGACAACGCGTTTAGTTATGGTTTGAATGCGGGGCATAGTAGCGGCGGTGATGCACAGTCGAGCAACACCTTGTCCGTCAATGCCAGCTATATGTCCCCGCTGGCCCGCTTGGGCGTGAATGCGAGCAAAAACGGTAGTTATAGCCAGACCGGAGCATCAATGTCCGGCGGCATGGTGGCCTACGACGGCGGCGTTGCCTTTACGCCAAGCATGAGCGAAACCAGCGCAATTGTAGAGGCACCGGATGCATCGGGTGCGCGCCTTGCGAATGGCAGTGGCTTACGCGTTGACCCTTGGGGCCATGCCCTGGTATCCGGGCTGACACCCTTTGCACGCAACCAGGTGGAAATCGATCCCAAAGGATTGCCGCTCAATGTCGAGCTCAAATCGACCATGCAGCATGTGGCACCTACTGCCGGTGCGGTCGTCAAGGTCAAGTTCGAAACTGAAAATACCGGGCGCTCGGCGTTATTGCGGCTGGCGACAACTGACGACAAGCCGGTGCCATTTGGCGCAGAAGTATTTGATGCCGATGGCGTCAGCGTTGGCACGGTAGCTCAAAGCGGACGCGTGATTGTACGTGGCTTGAAAGCCGACAAGGGCGACCTGACGGTGAAGTGGAGTGACGCCATTACCAGCGCCTGCCGGGTGAGCTATGAGCTTCCAGCCCTGCGCAAGGAAGAGGGGGCAACGTTCTCTTCCATCTCCACCCTGTGTCGCCCGATGACGTCGAACGCTGACGTGGCCGTGGCCAATACAAAACCGAAGCAATAAGAGGGCATGAAGATGATTACCAAGCAGAGTTCTGCAACGCTGGGTTTTGGCCAAGGTTCGTGGTGTAGCCGTACCTGTGCCGTGGTTGCGTTTTTTAGCAAAGGGTTGCTATGCCGGTCACTGCCAGCCAAAGCCGGTGTGCTCATGCGAATCGTATTTGCCGTTGTTCTGATGCTGGCTGGTGGGGCCGCCCAGGCTTACCAATGCGGTGGCAGTTATGCAGTAAGCCCAACTATTTCGGTGCCCTTGGGATCAACGGTTATTACTACCTCACAGCCCACCACCGTGGGCAGCTGGGTTGGTGACTGGACGCCGTACAGCAAGACCTATGCGAACTGGTGGTGTTATGCCTCCAACGGAGACGTGCTTCGTCCAGTGCTCAAAGGCACTGGTGGCTATGCCTCCCCAGCGTCTATCACCGCACCCGATGGCGTCAACTACGCGGTTTTCGCAACCGGCGTCAGTGGGCTGGGGGTTGTGTTTAAGTGGCATGCAATTTACAGCCTTGCCGACACCAACGGGAATATGACCTCCATCGTGCAGGAGCAATCGATAGATGTGCCATTGCTTAGCGGGTCCTACACCAACCAGGTGGCACCCTGGAATTACAATTCTGGTTATCAACCTACTGACATTGGTATTGCCATTTCCGCCCGTTACATCATGATCGGCGCCATTCCCGCTGGCACCAAAGTGCCGGCCAAGGCGAGCACCCAAATTGGCCAGTCGGACATCATTTATAACGGGACAAATTTTAACTCCAACAAAGGCATCTACTTTTCGCAAACAGCATCGACCTTCCCAATTTTAGGCTGTACCCCTGTAACTGCCGTAAGTGTTCCAATGGGTACATACGGTACTGGCAAGCTGGCTACTAGCGGTTCCCGAATTGGCGCCACAAATTTCAATATTGCGTTGACGGGCTGCCCGGCCAGCATGTCTGGCATATCCATTTCGTTACACCCGGTAAATGGGACAATTGGCGCCAGCGCCAACAGTATTGCCACACTTGCCCCGGTGGCTGGCGTAGCGACCGGGGTGGGATTGCAAATCACGAAATCCGGCACGACGACGCCGGTGGGATTTGAAGTGGCCTTTCCATCCAATAGCGGATACACCGGCACGGCAGGCAATTACAACATTCCGTTGACTGCCACCTACGTCAATACCGGAGGAACGGGGACCGTGACCGCCGGAAGCGCCAACACACAAGTCGAATACACCATCACTTATCAGTAGCCCTCAGTACCAAATCGGTTGTACCCGTGAATCTGCAGTGAAATCACGGGTACTGTGTGTGGCAGCGCGAAAGCGTATTACTGGTTATCCATGTATTCGGCGCACATTCGTTCCAGCCGCCGCAATAAATTCGGGATGTTTCCGCGTTCGTCCGGATCGGTGCAGGCCGATTCAACGGCGGCACATGCGGCCACAAGTTCTTGTCGCGCCAGCATGCTGAATGGGCCTTTGATTCGATGTATGACATCTGCCAATGCGCTGAATTGGCGGGTAGCCATGAGCTCCCTGGCATTGAGCAGGTCGCTGGCAAGGCTCGAGGTTAATGTTTGTTTGATCTTGATGCTTTCTGCGGTGTTCTCGCCCGACTGCGTGAAATCCGGCCGCAAATCGCAGTAGTCCCAGCAGTACTCATTCAGCAATTTTGACCATGTCTGGATGCTCACTGGCCGGATCTGGCAACTATTCATGCCTGCAGATAGCGCTTGCTCATGCAGTTCTTTTTGCAAAGATGCAGTCATGCCAATCAATGGTCGATGCTGCTCGGCAGGTTCGACGCTGCGAATTGCCTTGGCCAGTTGGGGGCCAGACATTAGCGGCATGGTGCAGTCAATGACGACCAAGCCATAATCCCGGCGCTTGAGCATATCCAGTGCGGCAAAGCCATCTGCGGCTTCATCAACGTGGCACCCCAGTTTTTCCAGCTGGCCGCGTAGTATCAAGCGGTTTACCGGATGATCATCCACGATCAGCACCGCCAGCCCCGGAAACCAGATCTCACGCGGCTTGTTGGCCATGACAGCTGCAGCTTGGGTCGGGCCAATTACGGCGACCGGCAGACAGACCTCAAATGTCGTGCCTTGGCGTAACACGCTATGAAGCGTCAACGTGCCCTGCATGACCTGCACCAGTCGATGGGTCAGGGCAAGGCCCAGTCCGGTCCCTTCGTAAATCTGGGGGCCTTCGGTTGGCGCGCGATAAAAGGGTTCAAACAGCATGGGCTGGTCTTTCTGCGCGATACCAATACCGGTATCGCTAACCGCGATGTGCAGCTGCGGGTTATCGTTTTGCGTTGTCAGTTGAAGGGTAAGTGTGACTCGACCCTGGTTGGTGAATTTCAGGGCGTTGGTGATCAGGTTGGTGATGATTTGCCGCAGCCGAACCAGATCAATGCTGACTTCGCACGCCGTATTTTGTTCAGTGCAAACAAATTCCAGCCCTTTGTTGTTGGCCTGCAAAGTAAAGACTTCACGCAGTTCTGCCGCCAGTGCTGCCAGGTTTACGGGGGCTGGATGCAGTACCAAAGTCTCGGATTCAATGCGGGACAAATCGAGGACTTCGTCCACTAACGCCAGCAAATGGCTGGCTGAGCCACGTGCCGCTAGCAGTTGTGCGCTATCAGTCGGGTCTTTGGCGGCGTCCAGGCGTAAGTCCAGTATGCCAATGACGGCACTTAGCGGCGTGCGCACCTCATGGCTCATGCCAGCCAGGAACAGGCTTTTGATCTGGTTGGCCTGGGCTGCTTCATCGCGCGCGGCTCGTAGCTGGTTCTCCAGTTCAATACGAGCGGTAACATCCAGCCATCCCCCGGCATAACCGGCTTTGTGGCCTTTTCCGTCCTCAAATGAGGTGGCCCAGACATACAGATTGTGCAAATGCCCGTTCAAACTGACCTCGACGTCGGACATGTCCTCTGGTCGATGCGCAGGATCGAATAGCAATTGCTGGATATCTGGCTCGCGTGTCACCGGTAATTGCTGGACCAATTGACTCTGTATGTGCGACATCTCTTGCTGAGTACTCGCCAGGTAAGTGCGATTGGCACTTTGAAGAGCACCTTGTATATCGCACACAAAAATGGGTACTGGGATACTGTTGAACAATGCTTTGTTGAGTGCAAGGTTGGCTGACAAGGCCGTATTTGCTGCCTTGCGAAGACGAACTTGTCGCCGCAACGTCCAGCCCCAGCCTAAAGCAATTATCGCGAGTGCAATCGCAAGCGCCAATCCCCCGGCAATTTGTGCGCGATACCGCTGCCAGGTCGGGTCAGGATGCGCTTCAGAAAGCCAGCGGCTTTCCCAGGTTTCCATATAGTCTGGGGGCAGGGTGAGGATGACTTTATTTACGATGCTCAGCAGTTCAGGCGCTTGCTTGGTGACGCCAAAGCCAAAGTGTCTGGGCAGGGGCGCCAGTGTGCCCTGAATGACTAGCTGATCTTTGTAGAACTCGCCAATCAGGTAATTTGCAACGGCGATATCCGTAATCGCTACGTCAATACGAGATAGCTTGACCGCATCAAACAAAGCTCGCGGCGTGGCAAATAGCGTGAGCTGGCCGGGCTGAAAATACGGGGCAACAGCGTTGTAAATAAGTTGGCCACCAATTATCCCGACCCGTTGATTCGCGGGCTGGCTGACGGAAGAAGACTGGGCACCTGAGCGTCCTACGGTAATCCCCCCGGAAATTAATCGTCGCCAGAAGTAGAATTTTCTCCCTGAACCATCGAGGAAGTTTTGCATGAAGCGCTCACGCTTTTCCGACAGCCAGATCATTGCCATTCTCAAGCAGGCCGAGGGCGGCGCTCCCGT